>CBDCKS010000001.1:0-6117 GCA_965218345.1 Waterburya sp. | reverse complement strand
CAGGGATATAACCGCGATCGCTGCCATGACGGATAGTCGGTTCTATGCCTATTTCTGTTGCTACACCAACAATAGCAAACGAGTTAATTCCGCAATCCTTCAGAGCAATATCGAGAAATGTTCCCTCAAAAGCTGACATGGTAATTTTGTCAAAGATTACTTCAGAATCGAGGGGGGTTAATTCCCGAATTAGTTGAAAATTCTCAGAATCTCGCGAAAACCAAGAATTAATCTCGCCAACCTGATTAGTTCGCTGCCACATCATTGCCTGACGCAATTGAAAAATTCCTGCTGCTTCTTTAGGCAAAGACAAATGACGCGCAAAAAATACTCGAAAGCCTCCTGTTCTAGCTGCTTTTAATACTTGCAATACTTGTTTAGTAATGCGATTGGTTTTTTCTGTTGCTAACTGATTCATAATACCAACCTGCATATCGTAAACCAGCAATGCCATCTTATCTGGAGAACATACCTCCTCTAGGTTTTGTGGAATTTCTAATCCGTAAGCGCGTTCCATATTTTTATCTCAAAACTAATTATCTTTGATGTGTAATTTGGCTTAAATTGCTCTTACTTCTGGCTGGATGAGATTTAAAACCGTATAAGCATCGTGTCCAGAAAAGAGTAATTTAATGACGATCGCAGCAGCAGGTTCGAGCATTCGCGCGTATTTTAAATCGCCGATGTCTTTAGCTTCACAACCAACATCTTCAATTAAACTGGCAATTTTTTGTTTAGCAAGATTATCGTCTCCGCAATACATTACCACCAGAGGGCGATCGTCAAATACTGGAGGATTCATCTGCCATACTTTCGCTTGGCACATATTAAAGGCTTTAACAACATGGGCATCTTTAACGACTCTAGCGATCTCTTCCGATAAAGACTTGCCGTTATAAGTTTTTGCTAAAAAATTAGATGTATCTACTGGATTATTGATATCGAGTAAAACTTTGTCAGCTAAAGCATCACTCCCACCAGCAGCATCGATCGCCTCAAAAACCGCCTCATGGGTAGTTGCTAAAACTACAATTTCGCCAAAAGTCGCAGCCTCAGCTTCCGAACCAAATTCAACATCTGTGCCTAATTTTTTAGCTAGCTTTTCAGCTTTTTCTAAATTACGTCCACCAATAAAGAGCGAGTGTTTAGTAACCCACTTAGAAGCCAATGCTTCAGCCATACTTCCGTAACCAATAAATCCAATTTTCATTGTTGCTCCTTTAATTTAGGCGATCGAGTTCAGCCGATATCTATCTGAGATGTTTAATAACTAAAATGAAAATCAAAACTAAGACTGTTGAAACAAGAAGAATTAAATTTTCTATGTTTATATCTGTAGAGTAATAAAACTGAATGTATTAGTCAAACAAATCTTATGGATAATATATATCCATGACATCGATATCAAAATTTTAAATGAATATTGACTACTCCAACCTTCGCCAACTAGATTTAAATTTGTTAATCGCCTTAGACGTTCTAATTACTGAAGCCAGCGTCACTAAAGCAGCGGTCAAGCTTAACCTAAGTCAATCGGCGATGAGTTATTCGCTAAAAAAACTACGAACCATTTTGGATGATGATATTTTAATTCGCACCTCAAGAGAGATGGAAGTTACCCCTTATGCACGTGAGATAAGCGATCGCCTTCGGCAAATCCTAGTCGAAATTCAAGCAACTTTACTAGAAAAAGAGACTTTTAATCCAGCTACCAGCAGCATAACTTTTAGAATTGCTATGAGTGACTATGTAGAAGCGACTATCGGCGTAAATTTATTACCGCAGTTAGCTATGCAAGCATCAAATATGCGAATGCGGATTAATCATTTAGAAAAATCGACCGTTTTGGATGCCTTGGATAATAATGAAATAGACTTAGCAATTAACCCTAGATTAGACCTTAAAAGTTGGCAGGTTCAAGAAGATTTATATCAAGAAGAATTTGTTTGTGTCTTTCGGGGAGATGATTCAATAACAGAGATATCTTTGACTGATTATTTAAAGCGATCGCACATTCTCGTATCTCTGCGAGATGATTTTGAAGGAGAGGGCGATCGCCTTTTAGAACTCCAGCAGCAGTCTCGTAAGGTAATCTGGTCTACAACCCACTTTATGACAGTTCCTTTTTTGCTAGCAAATTCCGACTGTATGGCATTGCTACCCAAACGAATGGCTCAACGCTGCGCCAAAGCGATGAACTTAAAAATCTTACCTCCACCCATTCTCATGGAAGGTTTTACTGTATCTATGGTCTGGCATCAGCGCAATATCAACAATCTGGCACATCAATGGTTACGACAACAAATAATCAATTCGATACGAGACGTTTAATAGACTTCTTGCACGAATCAAATATAGTAATCTTTTAACTCATTCATAAGATTACTGTAGCTGTAGCTACTTTGTTTTCTTCGCCAAGGGAGGCAAGGGATCGGCTTCTAAAGAAACCTCGTAACAGCTTTTAACCGCACCAGTATCGTTCCAAGGTGGATGCCAGTAACTTTCTTGAATGACCATTTTGGTGGTTGACCAGCGAAACCTAACTAGACTGAGGTTATTTCTGCCGATAACTTCTGAACCCTCCTGTAACCAAGGATTGCGCCATAGCCAAAAAATTAACTGGTCTATAAACTTCTGCCAAAGACTAGGAGCAAGACTACGAGAATTATATCCTTTAGGAGTCAGTTTTTCCTGGGACTGCTGCCAAGATAATGATTGGGCTGGCTGTCTTTTGCACCATTCAATACGATATTGCCAATCGGGAAGTGAATTTGAGTCGTCTAAATACTGTTGCTTTTGTTTCCAGCCAGAAGGGGAAATTTCTTTCAGCTTTAAAGGATTATTCCATCCCAGCCAGCTTTTAGTTTTTTCGGGAAATAAAGATTTAAGTTTGGTATGTACTACGCGAGTAGCCATCTCGGAATTTTTAATCGCGCTGGAGGTAAGCTGGACTAATACAGAACCTTCAGGTGCATCATAAAACCAATGAGAAAAACGCACTGCACAACTATAGTGAATATCTCCTGAGAGAATAATTACTCGCTGACGTTGTTGACAAAGAGTAAGTAATAGCTGGGCGAAAGCGCCGGTGTGAAAATTCCAGGAATCTCCCACATCACTATTAAATACGCGATCGCGGCTTAATTCAAATTGCTGAATGCGATCGATAATGCCTAATGCCACTAAATTTGTCGGTAAAATAATTATAGTAGCTTCAATTTCTGGTTTGCTTTGGCTCAAAGGGCTTTCTAGCTGCTGTTCAAAAGCTCTGGGGCAGAGTAACATAGGCGGTTCTAGCCCTTTGTCTTTTTCAGGGGCGTAACCACGCCAAGTACGGGTGTCTAGCACAATAACCTCATGTCTATAGCTGCTGACGCTGTAGTGCCAGGGAATAGCCTCCCTCTCTCGCGCCAGGATAACCACGTCTGCGTCGGTTTCTAATTGAGGTAATCCCGTTGAGGGGTCAGTAGCAGGAATGCCCAAATAGCGATCGCATTCTTGTTTTGCTAATACATCTTGACCTTTGGAAGCTGACCACTTAGAGGCTAGTTGCAGTAGCTTTTCTCCTGCTGTTGCCTCGGCAAACTTTTCGGGTGTGTTGCCCCAAGCTTGAAACAAGCCATAAGCCAATAAACCATTCTGGACGATTCTTTTACCTAAAGGTTTGCCTAAAACGCGATCGCACCATTGCCGATTTAGATACCAATCATCGCTAATATCATGGTCATCGCAAATAGTATATACGGGAATATTGGCTAATGCTCGCCTGACATGGTTTGAATCTCGGACAAAGCTATTTATATCTTCAAGTTCTTGTTGCCAGTGATGTGACTTTTTGCTGTCTTTGAATAAACTTTTACCAGAGGGAAAATCTACAGGCATCAACACTGGCGACCAAGCCAACAAATAGGCTGCCACATATTCACCAAAGCTAAATAAATGGCTTTTAGCTTCTTGAGGCGTATTTTCTAGCATGGCAGTCAATCCCCCTTCAATACGGGCAATCTCTGCGCGTTTACCTGGAATTATCTCGTTAGCCAAGATTGTTCCTTCCATCAGAGGTAACTTTTCTGACCAACCAAACAAAAGTTGATTAATACCTTGAGCTAGCCAAAGAATAGGATCGGCAACATCATCACCGTATATCTGATCTCCTGTAAGAAATAGCTGATGGGGTCTTTCGGTTGCTAAATGTGCTGATTCTAGAATTAAATTGTCTAAATAAGATAGGGTGTCTTTCCCACCACCATGAGGCTTGCGACAAGAGCCGTGAACTATTTTTAGCTGATTTAAATCAACGGGTGGTAGAGAAAAAGTAGGAAGCTGATGGGAAAAATAACTCAGGCTATAAATGCTGGTTTGAATATCGTCAAGTAGGCTATAGCCATTGCCATCGCAGTAGACATTGTAAGCGTAAATTTTGCCTGATTGAAGGGATTTACCGCTCGTGGCCTTAGCGGTGATGGCAACTATATGGAGATGTTCACCTAATTGGATTGTGTCGCGCTGACCTTGAAATATTAGTTCACCAATAGTTTGACCTTCGTTTTCTGTTTCATATACCTGCAGCCAAAGCGATCGCGCTTTTTTTAATGCTAACCAAACAGTAACGCTATCTGCTTCTGTGCGTCGTAAAATTGGACCAGCTATAATTAGTGGCAGATCTTTAATATCTGGTAAGTATTCAAAAACAAGCTGTGACAGATTCAATGTCTAAGAGTCTTGATGTTTTATTTTGATCATCATATCAAACACTTTCCTCAAAAATACTTAAAAATATTTATCTACCAACAAAAAGGGTTTGGCTACTCCAAACCCTTCTCATAAATTATAAGTAAAAGTAAAAATTACTAATTAATTTAACCGCGAAGCGTTAGTTATTAGTTATCAGCGCACTACGAGTTTAAGTCCCCTCTCATAATCTTTGATTCGAGAGTCTTAATTAATTAGTAGTTCAAACCTACTAATTAATTAAACTAAAAACTAAAAATCAACTACTAAAAACTTATTTAGTCAATCGCTTTTTTGATGTTATCTTTAACGTTTTCTACACTATGCTGGACTTGAGCTTCTGCTTGTTTATCTTGTCCTTCAACCTTGTCTTGGGGATTCCCTGTAACTTCGCCCACTGCCTCTTGTATTTTGCCTTCAACGTTTTTGGCAGTAGCTTTCATTCTATCTTCAATACTCATTATTAAAATCCTCTTAGTATTAAAATCCTCACAATATTACCAAATTAACAATTTTCGAGTATCTACCAAAAGATGGATTTTTAATTAATTATAGTAGTCCAAGTAAAGGTTAAGACGTTAAACAACTATCTCACGCAAAGACGCAGAGAGATCATTAGGATAAGCATTAGATACGGTTTATTTGTCTATCATTTTTCCGATAAAGCGCGATTGTAAATATCTGAATACTGTTTAATAATTTGTTGAAGATCGTAATCAGCCATTTTTAACTGGGCTTTTTGCGCTATTGTCGCCAAACTTTCTGCACCATCAATTACCTGTGCCATTGCTTGAGCTAGAGCATCAATATCACCTACATCGATCAATAAACCACAGCCATCTTCTAGCAAGTCTTTTGTACCCCGAATATTTGAGCCAATTACAGGAGTGTTCAAGCACATTGCCTCCATAATGCTGCGGGGCAAACCTTCCTGTTGAGAAACTAATAAAACAGCACTGGCAGCTTGAATCAAAGTTGGTATATCTGTCCGAAAGCCTAGGAAATGTACCTGTTTAGCTATACCTAGTTGAGTAGATAACTGTTCCATTTTCTCTTTCAAAAGTCCTTCTCCTGCTAAAGCTAAGTGAACTTTTGGGTTGGCTAGTTTAGCTAAGGCATTGAGCAGATCTCGGTGACGTTTACGGGGGATAAATTCAGCAATAGACAACAAGAGAGAATCATCAGCAGCCAAGTTTAATTCTTGGCGTAATTGAGATACATCGGATTCTGTAATTTGACTAGAGGTATATTGGTTTGTATCTACGCCAATTCCCCGAGTGTAATAAATTCTGTCTGGGGGTAGAAAATTGTTTTCTTTAGCTGCGGTTTCATCTTCTTTGTTGATTGTGATTAAATAATCAGTCCATCTTGCAGCTAATTTTTCTA